>NZ_JBHUEO010000006.1:0-29280 GCF_042680885.1 Siminovitchia sediminis
TAGGTTTTTGGGTGTGTAGTAACTTCAATTATCCTTAGAATTCAGGGGGTGGCAATTTTTTTGCTTATAAAGCCCGCTATAAAGACATTCTATAGCCTATTTAATATAAAAGTTTTGACAATACGAAGTGAAATTGGAAGGTGACAGAATGAAAAAAAATCTTCTATTTGTTATAGATTCCCTGGAATGTGCCGGAGCGGAAAAAAGCTTAGTCACATTGTTATCTATGTTGGATTATCATAAATACCAAGTAGATTTAATGCTCTTTGGTCATGGGGGGGCACTGGAAGAATTGGTACCGATAGAGGTCAACATTCTGCCGCCGCTTGAATATACAAAATTTTCAAAGTTAACAGCCAAAGATGCCTTGATAGATTCAATAAGAAATTTAAATGTTGATTTATTGGCAGCCAGGATGAAATACTCCCTGGCTATTCGGAGAAATCGATACAGCAATCCACAAAAGGCAAAGATTTTCTGGCAAAGTACGGCTAAAGTAATAAAGGTGCACCCAAAAACATATGATGTGGCTATTGCCTATGCGCAGGGTATTCCTACATTTTATGTAGCTGAAAAGGTCAAAGCAAAAAAAAAGTTTGCCTGGGTTAATGTCAGTTATCGTCTGCAAGAGGAAGATATAATTTTCCAAAATTATTTTTACGAACAATTTGAGCGAATTGTTGCTGTTTCTGAATCTGCCAAGGAGGTTTTTACAGAAACATTTCCGGATTTTTCAGAGAAAATGAGTGTTATTTATGATATTAATCACCCAAGACTCATCTCTGATATGGCAAAAATAGGAGAAAGCTATGATGATCAATTTACAGGTATACGTATTTTGACAATAGGAAGGCTGGCGAATCAAAAGGGGTATGACTTTGCAATAGAAGCTTGTAAGATGCTTGTGGAAAAGGGAATACACTTCAGGTGGTATGCACTGGGAAAAGGTCCTCTGGAACAAGAACTCAGAAAAAAAATAAATCTTTACAGCCTAGAAGATCATTTTATTTTATTGGGAGTAAAACCAAATCCATATCCATATATTCAAGATGCTGACATTTACGTTCAAACTTCACGGTTCGAAGGGTTTGGTCTTGCTATTGCTGAAGCCCGCATTCTTAACAAGCCTGTTGTCACAACCAGGTTTGATGCTGTATATAATCAAATGATTAACGAGAAAAATGGGCTGGTAGTGGATATGGAGTCAAAAGCAGTTTATGAAGGAATCCTTCGTTTGATCGAGGATACCCGACTGAGAAATAATATTAGGAAATATCTCCGTTCAGAAAAAAAAGGAAATATAGAGGAAATTGATAAGTTTTACCGGTTAATAGATTCATATCGGGGAAGTGATGTGCCGAATGAAAAAGAAAAGTATCTTATTCATGTTGATTAACATGAACATCGGGGGTACAGAAAAGGCTTTGCTGAATATGCTAGAAGAGTTGCCCCGGGATCAGTTTGATATTACGATCCTTATGCTAGAAAGATATGGCGGCTTTCTAGGTTCAATTCCAAAGGATGTAAAAGTTGAATATCTGGATGGATACGACAAGATCAAAGGGTTGATTCATAACCCTATACATAGGACATCATTAAAATTTGTTAAAAAAGGAAATTTCATGAAAGCATCGATCATGGCAGTTCTTTATTTCATCTCGAAGCTCAGGAAAGAACAAACTGTACTCTATAAATACGCCTTGCGTGAACACCCTCCTATAGCGAAAAAGTACGAAATTGCAGTAGCTTATGCTGGTCCAATGGACTTCATAAGCTATTTTATCGTACATAAAGTGAATGCTGAAAAAAAAATTCAATGGATTCATTTTGATATATGCAAAATTGGATTTAATTTACAGTTTGCCAAAAAACATTACAAACATTATGATCAAATCTTTACTGTTTCCAAGGAGGGAAAAAAAAAGCTGCTTAAAAAACTGCCGTATATTAAAGAAAAAACCTTCGAATTTCCAAATGCCATTTCATCAGAAAAAATACAGAAACTGGCCGAGAGCGGAAAAGGCTTTGAAGATGAGTTTGACGGCTTCAGAATTCTGACCGTAGGCAGACTAAGCAAAGAAAAAGGGCAGGATATAATTATTCCTGTTTTAGCCAGGCTAAAAGAAGCAGGGTTCCGTGTAAGGTGGTACTGCATTGGTGAGGGTAGTGCGCGGCGCAAATATGAACAAATTATAAAAGAATATCAATTAGAAGAGGACCTGGTGCTTCTTGGCTCCAAATCCAATCCATATCCATATATGAAACAGTGCGATCTTTATGTCCAGACCTCCAGGCATGAAGGATATTGTATTACTTTGGCAGAGGCGCGATGCTTTGATAACCCGATTATCACAACAAACTTTACTGGTGCAGCTGAACAGATTACGAATGAAGAAACTGGAATTATAACCTTGTTTAATGAGGACGCATTGTTTGAATCAGTATGCAGAATCATAGAAAACGATTGTTTAAGGAATAAGTTAAAGTCCAATTTACAGAAGGCAGCAAAGGAAGCTTCAAAATGCGGAAATCTCCGAAAGTTAACTGAATTCTTGTCTTGAGTAATTTACTTTATAAGATCGAATTGAGGGAAGCCTGATGAAGAAAAAGGTTCTGTTCATGCTGACAAGTATGAATGTAGGAGGAGTAGAGAAATCATTGCTTTCACTCCTGTCTGCTCTTTCAAAAGAAGAATATGAAGTAACCGTTTTGCTTTTGGAAAAGAAAGGCGGGTTTCTTGAATTTATTCCAACATGGGTACGAGTGGAAGAAGCCAACTGGTTTAAAGAAATAAAGCCTGTCATTCTGCAGCCTCCTCAGAAGACCGTTAAAGATTTATTACATAATAAAAAGATCATAAAACTGATCACTTTTATTCCAACTTACTTCATATCTAAACATTTTGATAACAGGTATCTATATTACAAGTCAGTAATGAAAGAAATACCCCAAAATGATGAGAGATACGATGTAGCTGTTGCTTATCAAGGGCCAACAGATATTATCGATTATTATATTTTAAACAAGGTGGAAGCTAAGCGGAAAATTTCTTGGGTCCATTTTGATGTATCTAAACACAAAGTGAATAAGAAGCTATATGCAAAGTTATACGGTGATTTTAATCAAGTATACACTGTATCAGTTGCTGCTAAACAAAGTTTGGTGAAAGCAATTCCTGATATTAAAAATAAAACTGCCATATATAAAAATCACGTTCAACAAGACCTGATAAAAACTTTAGCCAAAAAACACGTTGATTTTGACGAAGACTTTCAGGGAACCAGGATTGTTACTGTAGGCAGATTGTCCCTGGAGAAAGGCCAGGATTTAGCGATTAGGGTTCTGGCTAAGTTAAGAAGCGAAGGTTATGAAGTCAGGTGGTATTGTATTGGTGAAGGGAATGCCAGAACAGAATACGAAAGATTGATTGCCAAATATAAGATGCGAGAAAATTTCCTTTTATTGGGGGAAAAGACAAATCCCTATCCTTATATCCTACGGTCAGATATATATGTTCAACCTTCGAGGCATGAGGGATATTGTCTGACATTGGCAGAAGCAAAATGCTTGCAGAAGCCGATTGTAACAACAAACTTCTCTGGAGCTTATGAACAAATAGACAATGGGCATAATGGATATATCGTAAATACTGACATCGATCAGTTGTATGGTAAAATCAAACTTCTTTTAGATCATCAAATACAACAAGAAAAGTTTAGGTTAAATCTGGCTTTACAAGCATTAAAACCAGAAGTGAGAGTTCATAAACAGATAAACCAAGTCATATAAAAGGTGTGAAAAGGTTTGAAAGAATCTATTCGAAAATTACTATTATTGTTTAATAAAAGAGAGAAAAGAAAATTAGTCATTCTATTCCTTATGATGATCATTGCCGCGGTTTTGGAAACAGCAGGAATAGGGTTAATTGTACCTTTGGTAGGTATTATTACGAACCCCGATGTTATTCAGGAACAGGCTATCCTTTCATACGTCTATAATTTTTTTGATTTTCAATCCCCGACCATTTTTATGGTGTTTGCTGTAGGTACATTGCTTGTTATTTTTCTTATTAAGAATGTTTACCTATTGCTTTTTTATTACGCACAATACCGGGTCATATTAAATCAGCAGGTGAAATTGTCCCGAAGGCTTTTTCAAGAATATCTAACAAAACCATACACCTTCCATTTACAGCGTAATACGGCGGACCTGCTTCGAAATGTTAATTCAGAAGTTCCCAAGGTATTTCAAGGAATTATTATATCCGGCTTCCAATTGTTCACAGAAATTCTGGTGATTATTTGTATTTCTGTTTTATTGGTGATAACAGCGCCTTTAGCAACCTTAACAGCTTCCATTCTTCTGGGTGGAAGTGTTTTATTGTTTTTTAAGTTATTTCGAAAAAAAATCAGCCACTTGGGGAAAGAACAGCAAATCGTGAGCGGAACCTTGATTAAATGGGTAAATCAAGGACTGGGAGCGAGCAAAGAAGTAAAAGTGTCTGGAAAGGAAAAATTTTTTGTTGATGCCTATACAAAGCAAAGTTTAATTAAGGCAGGTAATAGCAGATATTTAAAAATGCTGGATCAAGTACCAAGATTATTTATTGAAACATTATTAGTTTCTGTTGTGTTAATTACAATGTTGGTTATTATTTTTCAAGGAACCGGTGCATCACAACTAATTTCAACAATGGCATTATTTGCAATGGCCGCCTTCAGGTTGATGCCCTCCATAAATCGGGTGGTTGCCATGATTACTGCGATCCGGGTAAGCGAACCGGCGTTAGCAGTTGTCTATGAGGACATCTTTGATATAAAGGATCTCAATCAAGGTAAGAATAGTGATTCTGATCTCAAATTGGATCATGTCCATAATGGAAAAAGAACATTTACTGATTCTATAAGTTTAAAAAACGTGTCATTTAAATATCCAGGCCAAACTATTTATGCAGTGCAAGATATATCCTTAACAATTCCCATCGGACAATCAGCAGCTTTTATAGGTGAGTCCGGAGCAGGAAAAACAACGATTGTAGACATTATCCTTGGATTATTTAAACCTGAAAGCGGCGAGATACTTATTGATGGACGCAGCTTGGAAGAACAAAAGAATGTGTGGCAGAGAAAAATCGGTTATATCCCGCAATCTATTTTTCTGTCAGATGATACCATCCGGGGAAATGTAGCTTTCGGAGTTTCCGAAGATCGAATTGATGATGAAGAAGTGTGGAGGGCTTTAGATCAGGCACAATTAAAAGAATTTGTCAAAAGCCTTCCGGATCAGCTTGAAACTACCGTAGGTGAACGCGGTGTAAGGCTTTCAGGGGGACAGCGGCAACGGATTGGGATAGCAAGAGCATTGTATCATAACCCGGAAATATTGTTTATGGATGAAGCTACCTCTGCTTTGGATAGTGAAACGGAAAAGGAAATCATGAGAGCGATAGACGGTTTGAAGGGGGAAAAAACCCTCATTATTATTGCCCATCGGTTAAGTACGATTGAAAACTGTGATGTTGTGTTTAGAATCCATGAGGGTATGTTGGAGAGTATGGATAGAAAGCAAAGACAATCGGTTATTTAATGAACATAGCTTGTAATTCAGAGGAACCTTGAGATGAAACTACAGGGAATCAGCAGTTTTAATAACGATCAGCATGAATGGCAGTAATATTCTCTAATCTCCAATCTAAATAAAGGGGTCTTTAAGAATGAATAAACGAATTGAACAATTAGATTCATTGCGTGGGCTGGCAGCTTTGACAGTAGTAATGAATCATTTACCGCTATCAGCGATGGGGTTACCGATCCTTGTACTAGGTGTGTTTAGGTGGACCGGGATCAATTATGGCCATGGTGCAGTGATGTTATTTTTTGTGTTAAGCGGTTTTGTTCTTTCTTTGCCTTTCTTAAAGAAAAAAGGAGTTGACTATTTTCCCTATGTGATCAAAAGATTTTTTAGAATATATGTCCCTTATATATTTGGTATTGCTCTCGCAATCGTACTTTCACAAATATTCTATCAAGAACAACCTGATGTTGGCAGCTATGAAAACATGCTTTGGATAACAGCTGTAAGCAAAGACCTTATTATAGAGCATCTTTATTTTTTGGGTAATATTCACTCTAATGCGTTCAATGGGGTGATTTGGTCCTTGATTCATGAATTAAGAATATCATTGATTTTTCCGTTTATTGTACTACTTATTTTGCGTTTAAATTGGAAAGTCAACTTGATCATGTGCATGTGCTTATCAGGTATATCAGGACTTAATAATATATTTACCTTTCAGGATTCAAATGGAAACTATCTAACTTATTTCCATTCCATTCACTATATTTCTCTCTTTATTTTGGGAGGTTTGCTTGCAAAGCATAGAAAGGTAATTATAGATGTTTACAAGGAGTTAAATTACTCCTTTAAATGGTTAATTTTAATCGCTTCATACCTTGTATATAACTTCTCTGAACTTGTAATTGGAAAAGTATACGAAATTACAGGTTTTGGAATCATTTCTACCTATTTCTTTATCATTTTAGAGTATGGTGTGGCAATAGGAGCGCTTGGGTTTATGATCAGTGCTATGGGTTCTTCTCGAGTACAAAAATTTCTTATGGCTAAGCCAATCGTGTTTTTTGGAAAGATCTCCTATAGCCTTTATTTATATCACTTGCCGGTAATATTGGTTTTGATATACGTGCTGCATGAGGTACTTCCGCTCTGGGTGATCAGTATATTAGCTTTTCCCATTATTATAGGGGTATCGGCAGTTGCTTGGTTTTTAATAGAAAAACCAAGCATAAAAATTGGAAGAATCCTTGCCGGCTATGTCAAAAACAAACAAATCTTAATTAGTTCTAAAAAAACAGCATAATTTTTAAAGAGGTGGATGATGAGAACTATAGAGATTAGCATTATTGTTCCTGTATATAACCTTGAAAACCTATTACCCAGATGTGTCGAATCCATATTGGCCCAAACATTTAAAAACTTCGAATTAATTCTTGTCAATGACGGGTCAACAGATCAAAGTGGAGAACTCTGTGAAAAATATGCAGAAAAAGATTTGAGGGTAAAAGTTATTCATAAGGAAAATGGTGGGGTTGCGTCCTCAAGAAATGCGGGGCTGGCAGCAGCCAAAGGCAGATATATCGGTTTTGTTGATAACGATGATTGTATTAACAAAAACATGTTTGAAATATTATACAAAAATTTATTGAAATATGATTCTGATATTGCAATATGTGAAGTCTGTAAGGTTAATGAAGGTGAACTTATTGATATTGAAAACTTTCATACACAATATAAAGTACAACAGTTTAATAACATTGAAGCGTTAAACTACTATTACTTAAATACAAACGATGCTACCTTTATTTATCCATGGAATAAATTATACAAAAGGGATTTATTCGAAAACTTACAATATGAAGTCGGAAATATATATGATGACGAAACAGTAGCACATCATCTATTTTATACTAGTAACAAAATTATCTACGTTCGTTCTGAGTTATATTACTATGTTCAAAGAAAGGGCAGCCAAATCAATTCTCCATTTAGCATAAAGAAATTTGGCAGAATTTATGCTCTTAAAAACAGGGAAGTCTTTTTTAGGAAGAAAAAAGAACATGAATTACACCAAAAAGCACTCAAACATTATATGGATACTTTTTTTTGGTACTACTATACAGCTAAGTCTTCATTAAAAGGGATCGATCATGAATTAAAACAACTCAAACGGACATTTGACAAGAGCTGTTTTCACCTATTGCAACATAAAGAACTTAGCTGGAAGCAAAAGTTGATGTGTGTTCTTTTTAGCATCAGTCCCAATCTTTTTGAATTTGTAAAGGAAGCTGGAAATAAAAAAACGCAATCAAATATGTAAACAAGAAAAAGTATCTATTTATGTGATAGATGCTTTTTTGGTTAGCTAAGGGGGATTAATGATGAAAGGGATTATCTTAGCTGGAGGAAGCGGAACAAGATTATATCCTTTGACAAGGTCGATATCAAAGCAACTATTGCCGGTTTATGATAAGCCGATGATTTACTATCCGTTATCGGTTCTCATGTTAGCCGGTATTAGAGATGTCCTCATCATTTCTACACCAACGGATGTTCCAAGGTTTGAACAATTATTAGGAGATGGCTCAGAGTTTGGAATCCGTCTTTCGTATGCCATTCAGGAGGAACCGCGTGGGTTAGCCGAGGCATTTATGATTGGTGAGAATTTTATCGGCAGCGATGATGTTTCCTTAATATTAGGTGACAATGTTTTTTATGGCCATGAATTCATCTCTCTTCTTGAGCGAGTAAGTAAGCAGTTAAGTGGAGCAACCATCTTTGGCTACAATGTAAACGATCCGGAGAGATTTGGTGTTGTTGAATTTGATAAAAACAGAAAAGTATTATCCATTGAAGAAAAGCCAATCCAGCCAAAGTCCAACTTTGCTATTACGGGCTTATATTTTTTTGATAATCAAGTAGTTGATATTGCCAAAGCAGTTGAACCATCTCAACGCGGTGAATTGGAGATTACGGATATCTTGAAAGAGTACGTAAATAGAGGTCAATTACATGTGGAATTATTAGGAAGAGGTTTTGCCTGGCTGGATACAGGTACTCACGAATCCTTGCTGGAAGCCTCTCAATTTATTGAGATTATAGAAAAACGTACCTTGCTTAAAGTAGCCTGCCTGGAAGAAATTGCATTTAATCGTGGGTATATTTCCGCTAGGCAACTACTAGAACTTGCAGAGCCTTTAAAGAAAAGTGAATATGGGAAATATTTACTTCGTTTAGTAGAAATGAACACAAACAAAATGGATATGGAAGTTTTAGTGAACTAGGGGGAACAGGTAATGAATGTTTTTGACACAGAGTTAAAAGAGGTAAAGGTAATTGAACCAACAGTGTTTCAAGATCATCGGGGTTTTTTCATGGAGAGCTATCACGCTAAAAAATTTAAGGGGCATGGATTAGGTTATGATTTTGTTCAAGATAATCACTCCTTATCACTGGAAAAAAACGTAATTCGCGGTCTTCACTACCAACTTGGTCCATATGCTCAGACGAAACTGGTACGAGTGATCACTGGAGCTATCTTTGATGTTGCAGTAGATATCCGGAAAGGTTCCCCTACCTATGGAAAATGGGTCGGGGTAACGTTGAGCGCAAAAAATCATCGTATGCTTCTCGTTCCCAAGGGTTTTGCTCACGGATTTTGCACATTAACAGTAAATACCCATGTTCAATATAAAGTGGATGCCTACTATTCAGCTGAAAATGATCGAGGGATTTTATGGAATGATCCGGTTCTTTCCATAGATTGGCCTGTTAGTGCACCAATTCTATCCGATAAGGATCAAAAACAGCCGCTATTAAAAGATGCGGAGATTCATTTTCAGTATAAAGCAGATGCAGCGCTTTTGTAATTTTGTGTAAGTATCATTCAATTTTTATAAAGTGGAGGGAAATATGAAAAGTATTCTTGTTACAGGTGCAGGAGGGTATATAGGAAGCGTTCTTGTACCTAAATTATTGGATAAAGGGTATGCAGTAACAGCAGTAGATCGTTTCTTTTTTGGGATGGATAAACTGAAGCCTCATCCAATGTTGACAATTGTAAATGAGGATTGCCGGCTTTTAAAAGAAGAACATTTTATTGGTATTGATGCTGTGATAGATTTAGTGGCCATATCCAATGATCCCAGTGGAGAATTATTTCAAGAAATTACATTTGAAATCAATCATGTTGCACGGGTAAATACAGCTTCTTTAGCAAAGAAAATGGGGGTAGGTCGCTATATTCTGCCATCGTCCTGCAGTATTTATGGATTTCAGGATAAAGATATTATAGTGGATGAAACGGCAGCAACTAACCCATTGACTATTTATGCAAAAGCCAATGAGAGAGCTGAGCAAGGTTCTCTCGTGTTGGCAGATGAGCAATTTACAGTTGTTGTCATGAGGCAGGCGACAGTATATGGCTATTCTCCGAGAATGAGATTTGATTTGGCAATCAACGGAATGGCTTATGGTGCATGGAAAAATGGAGTCATTCCGCTTATGCGTGATGGTTCGCAGTGGCGGCCCATGGTGCATGTGGAAGATACGACAGATGTGATGCTTTTATTGCTTGAGGCAGACGCTCATGTTGTAAATAAAGAAATTATCAATGTGGGTTCCAACAGGAATAATTACCAGTTAGAAGGCTTGGCAAAAGAGATCGCGAATGCATTGCCAATTTCTGTGGACATTGAATGGTATGGTGATCCTGATCACCGTTCGTACCGAGTGAATTTTGATAAAGCAGAAAGAATGTTAAGTTGGAAAGCTAAATATACTGCAGCGGACGGTGCCTCCCAAATTTATCAGAAGCTTGTTAATGGAAGGCTGGAGAAAACAGATCAAACGATCACTTTACACTGGTATAAGCGGATTATTCAATCCCCTGGCTTGGTTAAGGAAAACAAATATGAGGATATTTTTACACTGCCTATGGATAGCCTTAAATAATGGCAAAAATAATCTTTTAAGCTGATAAACTGGAGGTAAAATTGTGAATCATAGAACAAGAATAGGTATTGTAGGAACGGGTTTAATTGGTAAGGGCATTGCGATAGAAGTTGTAAAACAGCAAGATATTGAATTGGCTAAGGTATTAACCCGAAGGGATCTGAACAGTATGGGTGAATATCCTTTCCAGGATGTCCTCACCAATTCCGCTGATGATTTTTTTGAACATATTGACGTGATGGTTGAATGTACAGGTGATGTGATTTATGGTACCGAAGTGATTGACCGAGCCATCAAAGCGACCATACCTGTCATAACTATGAACGCAGAATTACAAGTGACGACGGGTTCATATTTTGCCAAGAGGGGCTTTATAACAGAAGCTGAAGGCGACCAGCCTGGATGTTTGGCATCATTACATGAAAATGTAACTGCCATGGGGTTCAAGCCATTGGTATACGGAAATATTAAAGGGTTTTTGAATACAGATCCTAGTATGGAAGACATGAAATATTGGTCCAATAAAAATGGTGTACGTCTTGATATGACGACTTCTTTTACAGACGGGACAAAAGTTCAGGTTGAACAGGCTTTGGTGGCTAATGGATTGGGTGTCGGAATTGCCGTTGACGGTCTATTGGCACCCAGTTCGGATGATATTAATAAAGCAGGCGCTCATTTGGCTGAAGAAGCAAAAAAGGCAGGGTACCCTATTTGCGAATTTGTTGTAGCACCAAAAGCGCCTCCAGGGGTTTTCATCACTGCTGAGCATGATGTCCGCCAAAAAGATGCCCTCAGATATTTTAAAATGGGGGAAGGTCCATATTATACCATTCTACAAAACTTTCATCTCTGCCACCTGGAAGTGATGAAAACGATCAGAAGAGTAATAAACGAAGAGAAAATCCTGTTAAATAATAGTGTAAATCCTACTGTAAGCGTTGCAGCTATTGCAAAGAGGGCGTTGAAAATAGGTGAGAAAATTGATAAAGGTATCGGAAGCTTCCAGGTTAGAGGGGAAGCTGTGGATATCAAAGCTAATCCTCATCATGTGCCTATCGGTCTGCTTGTAAATGCAGTGTTGAAAAAAGGGATTGCTGAAGGGGAAATGATTACATTTGATGACGTGGAACTGCCGGAAAGTTTGGCTTTACAAGCATGGATAGAAACAATAGAAGCAGTTAATAAAGTATCGGTTGGCAATTAGGAATTGGGAGTGAAAGGATATACAAGATTTTATCTCTTGAAAAGTCAGTCAGACGAATACAATGTCCGGCTGGCTAATCTGTTTAAAAGGTTGATTACTTTGTGAAAAAGATGATGCTGATGATGTTGTTAATACTTATTGGACTGGTCATCTATATATTATGGGATAACAATCGTATTGTAGTAAGGAAGGAAAATATCGTGTTAGACCATCTCCCTGAGCAACTGCAAGGTTTTTCTATTCTTCAAATTTCCGACTTGCATGAAAAAGAGTTTGGAAAAAATAACAAACGGCTTATTGAACAGATTAATTCACTTGAATATGATGCGATTGTTTTTACTGGAGACATGTTAGATGGAGCGGAAAGTGATAATTATGAGTATTTTTATTCGCTTATAGAAGGAATTCATAATAAAGAATTAGCATTGTTTGTCTATGGAAACTCAGATCCTCCGAGCTATCAGACGGCCCCTGTATTTGAAAAAAGTGAATTTATCAGAGGAATGGAAAAAAGAGGAGTTCAATTCTTAGAAACAATAGAAACCTTGGAAGTTGATAAAGCTAAAATACACTTTATTAATTTTGAATGGGCAATCATAACTAACCCTGAATATATTGGCAGAGTGAATGGTACATATCGTCCAAGTTACCATCGGCATGATAAATACCTGGATTATCAGGGGGGCTTGTGGGATAAAACCAAAAACATTGAAGACATAGTCTCTTCAGATGTCACGGTAGCTTTAAATCATTTTCCAATAGCAGAGCCACGAGTGGATTATATTCAATCGGATCCAAATACAGAGTGGAGGAATTTTGATCTCATTTTATCCGGCCATTACCATGGTGGACAAATTCGTCTTCCTTTTGTCGGCGCCCTTTATATCCCCGAACCTTGGTATGAGCCAAACAGCTTCTATCCTCCTCAAGATCGCGTAAAAGGGCTGTGGAAATATAAAACGACATTTCATTATGTAAGTGCTGGATTGGGAAGCAGTGATGCCATTTCTTTTCTAGAATTTCGGTTGTTTAATCCGCCGGAGATGAACTTGCTGAAGTTAACACGTTAATTTCTTACTATAATTAATTCATAAGCAGGGGTAAAAATGGATATAAACCATACAAAAATATATATAAAAGTAGAAAATAACATGTATATAAATATTGAGAGAAACGTAGTTCAGGTGTTTATTCGCTTTTTTCGCAACAGCAAGCCCTTTGAAGCACTTAACAGACAAATAAGAAGAGAATTAAGGTGGCTGCCCTCTTTATTAATTAGAGCTTTGCGTGTTTTGTTATTAACCCATCAGTTTACTCGAAAGAGAAAGAGGTTTAAAAGAGAGGGTATCGGCTCATATTTGGTGGGGCCAAGCGATGGAGAGTGTATTTTCTTTTTGCGCCAAGGTGGAGTTAAAGTGTTTAATTTAAAAAAGCAGTCAGTTACAACAATATTTGACGAAAAGAGCGCACTACCTAAAGTCGAAAAAATCATTAGTTCCTCATTAGATGCCGCTCGGAATGAATTGGCTCCTAAAGTTATTAGTTGGAGTATAGAAGGTCGATCTTTAGAAGAAGAACTAATTAATTTAAATCGATCCTCTTTTAACTTAAATGATTCGCAAATTCTTCTTAATGAAATTTTTCCTGTCTTATCTGGCATAAGTAAAGATAGTGAATACAAGGTCTTACAAGTGAGTGAGTATTTGAAAGAATTAAAAAAGTGTTTAGACAGTTTATTTCAAACATGGAGAGAATATGAAGTTGAGCAATATGGAGAGACTCTCCAATCAATAGAGCAATTCTGTACTTTAAACCTAGCAAAATTCAGTGATAATCCTGGCCTAAAGAGGGTAGTGCTGGTTAAATCACATGGTGACTTTTGGGAAGGGAATATTTTATATGATGATAAACGATACCGCGTCATTGATTGGAATACCTTAGGGATTAGAAGTTTTTATTTTGATTTTTTTACATTGTTGTTTATGATTTCGAAAAAGAGCTGGAACTTTCAGTATGTAAATAAGCAGGGGTTAGTAGATTTAAGCAATGTGATGGACCAATATTTTCTTGAATTTTACAAAATTGCCGGGAGACTATTTTCTTTTGATGATGTAACTAATGAAACCTTAAAAGATTCATTGCACTATCGATACTTGTTTTACATTGAAACAGTTATTCTTAAGCTGGAAGAGGAAGACATTCATTGCCTGGACGAAGTTGTTACATGGATAAATAGATTTCAAACTTATGAAGATATATTAAATGAAAAGCAGAATGTATCGAAGCTGAAAGGAGATTTCTATGCGACTCGCTTTCATTTCAGACATCCACGGTAATTCAATTGCTTTGGATGCTGTGTTAAACGATATTTCAAAGAGGAAAGTGGATCAAATTTACGTATTGGGTGATATATGTTATCGAGGCCCTGAGCCGAAACAATCCGTTAACTTAGTACAATCTATTTCTACCAAGGTCATTAAAGGTAATGCAGATGAGTGGCTCGTTCGCGGAATAAAAAAAGGTGAAGTGCCTGAAGCATCCTTCGAAATAATGGAGAAGGAACGTAAATGGACTTTATCGCAGTTGGAAGAAAAGGATATTCGGTATCTCGACAACCTTCCTTCAGAAATAATAGAGCAAGCTGGCAATTTCCGTATCCATGCCTTCCACGCTGCTCCACATAGCACATTTGATGTTATACAACCTTATGAAAACGATGAAGTTATAAGTAAAAAATTATTTGTCAACGAGGCAGATGTCTATATTTACGGCCATATTCATAAACCTTATGTACGGTATATAAATGGTAAATGCGTTGTAAATATTGGGAGTGTAGGCTTGCCGTTTGACGGCATAGCAAAACCTTCCTATGCCATTTTGGACATAGATGGTACCTCTTTTCATGTATCAATTGTAAGGGTAGGATACGAGGTACAGCGAGTAGTCAATCAAATTAAGCAGTTTGATTATCCGAATACAGAGTTTATGATCAGTTTATTGGAAAAAGGAAGTACTTAATAATAAATCAGGACAAGTTTTTTACTCACGCATCTAGGATATACTATAAGTGGTGATAACTATGGCGTGCCGCTCAAAGAGCGAGTTAAACGAATTTGTTAAAGAAGCAAGAACATATGCAAAGTATGGCAAGGTAGCGGACTATATCCCTGCATTGGGAAAGGCGAATGCAAATGATTTATCCATTGCCATCCGCTATCCTGATGGGGAATGTATTTCTGCCGGAGATGTAGAGAAAAAGATGACTCTTCAAAGCATATCAAAAGTGATCACACTTGCTCTTGTTCTCATGGATAGAGGGCCTGAAGAGGTATTTAAATATGTCGGGATGGAACCAACCGGCGATCCATTTAATTCCATAGCAAAACTCGAAGAAACCACACCGGCAAAACCATTAAATCCAATGATCAATGCAGGAGCGCTGGTTGTTACGCATTTGATTAAAGGGGGCAGTGCGGACAACAGATTTGAGCGCCTTTTACCGTTTGTCCAAACTCTTGCCAACAACCCGGCTATCAGTGTTAATGAAGAAATTGCCCGATCAGAATTTGAAACCTCTAATTTAAACCGGGCACTTTGCTATTTCCTCAAGCATCACAGGGTTATCAATGAAGATATAGAAGAGTTGATGGATTTGTACACAAGACAGTGTGCGATCGAGGTGAGCAGCCTGGAGTTGGCCCGAATCGGGCTGGTTTTTGCCCTGGATGGGGTCGATCCTGAGAGTGGGAAACAAATCATCCCGGAAGATATCGCGCGTCTTTGCAAAACATTTATGGTGACGTGTGGCATGTATAATGCTTCAGGGGAATTTGCCATTAAAATTGGAATACCGGCGAAAAGCGGTGTTTCCGGCGGAATTATGGGATCTGTTCCGGAAAAATTCGGCATTGGCATTTTTGGCCCGGCTTTGGATGACAAAGGAAACAGTATTGCCGGTATCAAGCTGTTGGAAATGCTGTCTGAAAGATATCATTTAAGTATGTTTTCTTAATGCTCGGCTGGATCGGCAGCCGAGCTTGACTGTCGTTAAAGATGGTTGTATCTCCAAATCCCATTAATCAGATTTTTCTTAACCCTCCCTTCCTCCTCCAAATAATCCAAATGCCCAATCACCTCTGACATGACAAGCGAAAATTGTTTTTCGTATCTATCCTTATAATAAGCTTTTGCAATGCCGCTTGCTGTGGAATACCCCGCATTTATCAGCGAAAGAAAATCTTCCGCTTTTCTTTTTTTTCCCGTGATCCTTTTGCTGATCAGTTCCCGGTGGTTTGTTATTCGTGGACCATGCCCGGGATATAAGATGGCCACAGGAAGTTCCAGGCACTTTTTCAGCGACTCGAGGTGAAGAGAAAGGGACCGAATCCGTTTGCCGTCTTGATCCGGCTCCACAAGGGCGTTGCTCGATATATGATGGATCAGCAAGTCCCCGGAAAAAAGCAGCTGTTGACTCCGATCATACAATGCGATTTGATCGGGGGCGTGACCAGGAATGTGAATAACCTCCAGATGGTCAAGTATTCCAGGAGTCAGTGGATGCAGATGCCCTTCGATTCTTTGCGAATGATTCGATATCACCGCTTCTTTAAGCTTTTGTACTTGCCATTTCCCTCTTTCCCCGCATCCCATTTCCTCATAAAGATTTTCGAAAAACTCAATTCTCATCTGCATAAATTCAGGTTCTCTCTTTATACGCGGAATAGACAGAGGATGAGCATAAACGGGTATAGGGTGTTTTTTAACAATTTTATTTACAAGCCCAACATGGTCTGCATGGTGGTGGGTTAATACGATATGCGTAATGTCATTGAATGCCAGATCATTGTTATGCAGCATGTCGTTTAAAGCATTCCAGCATTGTGTATGATTATGGACGGCATCAATTAATATAAGTGACGTATCGCTTTGGATCAAATAAAAATTCATGCTTTTTAAAGAAGAAGGGACTGGAACAAGGATAGGAAAAACTTCAGGCATATTCATTCACTCCTAATTGCTGGGTAGTCATATCATAACAAATATTTATGGCGTCGATATGAAGGATACTTGAGAAAGACCTCGATAAAAATGCCACCGTTTGTCCAAATCCGGAGTCCATCTGTCGAATTTCCACTTTAAGGCTCTCTCCCATCGGTTTAAATACCTCTTTTTTTGTCTATCCCAGTAAAAAAACCAAAGGATGAACCGTATTGAAAAACTACGCTGTGTATTTTATGCTTCATTCCATTGAACAGATCAGGGGAGGAATGACCCGGGCTGCTATAAAACGAGCAAAGATGCTGAGTGAATCCTTTAATGATATCGGGCTGATCACATTTGACTTTAACCCTGACTATGATGAAGTCATTCAACATTATCGGGAGATTGGGCTCTGGGATCATAAAATTAAACATTATAATGTATACGAATATTTTATGGAGCTGCCTCAAGCAAAAGCGGATGATCATTCACACATGAAGCTATTTCCACCCAACTCGTCCATCCAGTATGATAAAAAAGGCCGGCCCCGAAAAATAACGTATTATGATGAGAAGTCAGGAAAAGCGGTCAGTGAACAGCTGCTGACCAAGGATGGCCGGTGTTTTTTAAACAGAAATTTTGAAGCCGTCAGTTATGATTGGTTGGATCCAAATGGCAACATGATCCGGTCTTTTAAGAAGGTCAGAGATTATCGCCATTATTTTATTCAATCTCTTTTGAATCAAAAGAATGCTGTTTTGTTTTCGGACAGCCGTTTTACGGACAGAATCCTTTTGGGGGCCGGGGCAAGAGATATACAAGCAGTGAGAGCAGCTGTTTTACATAGCAATCACTTACAGTCGCCGTATCAGTACGGCAGCTCTCTCGTCCAAAGGAACAAATTGTTATTTGAACAGCTCAATGAGCTGGATGCCCTGATTGTTCTAACGGAAACCCAGGCAGCTGAGATCAGCAGCCGCTATGGAAATAGGACAACGATTCACTTTGTCGGCCATCCAGGGCTCGCTCCAAGTGAAAGAAAGGCAGAACATGATCCATACACAGCAGTTATGTTGGCCCGATACGAACGAATTAAACAAATACCTCACGCCATACGGGCATTCAAAAGAGTCGTGAAAAAAGTACCGGAAGCCAGACTGGAAATATGGGGGTTTGGAAGAGAAGAAAAACAATATATAAGGCTTATAAAAAGACTCAAACTGCAAAACCATGTCTTTATTAAGGGGTTTGCCAATAACATTGAAGAGATTTATCAAAGGGCTGCTTTTTCATTAATTACATCAAAATCTGAAGCGTTCGGTATGGCGATTATTGAAAGTATGAGTGTCGGAACACCGGTGATTTGCTATGACTGTAAATACGGTCCGACCGATTTAATCGATCATGGAAAAAGTGGCCTGCTCATTGAACAGGGTAACATCAAAGGACTGGCGGATGCGATGGAAGATTTGTTTGTACATCAAGAGAAGCGGCAAGCCCTCAGCCAGGAAGCCAAGCGGGTAAGCGGGCAGTTTGGGGAAAAGAGATTGACTGAGAAGTGGACGGCCATACTAAAAGAAGCCATAAACCAAAGAAAGCAAAGAGTTCATATAGACGTGGTGAAGGCAGAAATTCTGGATATGGTATTTCATGAGGAGAGCGGACTAAAGGTTCAAGGGCGCGTTCAATTTAAAGATCTGGACCAAGCTTTTCGGGATAAGGTTCTCCTATTCTTACAGCTGCGAAAGAGAAAAGAAATGGAAGATGTGTATACTCCTTTATCTGTTACCTGGGAAAAACCCGGAACAGTACTATTTAAAGGTACACTTGCCAATTTTGAATCTTTCCATAGAGGACGATGGGATTTGAAGTTAAGTGTATCGTGTTTAAACTTCCATCAATTTGTACATCCAACATCGTCTTGTTTGGATCATACATTTACGCTGAGAAACAGAAAAATGAAAATAACCAAAGAAGGAGAGCACTTTATAATGAAAGTTTACCATCCAAAGAAAAAGATCCCCATGAATGCCCATTCGCTTATTGAAAAATATAAAGCAAACATCAGGGATGTAATTCGCCGGGCTAGCAGCCAGTAGTTACGACTGGGATATATACCTTTTATGTTTAACGGAGCAGGCGGAAGGGATCGTTTAGATGACGGATATGTCTTCCCATTTTCCCGGACGTTCTGCGGCAAGCGTTCTATATGTCATTCGCGTGTGGTTGGACTCGATGGGCATGTTTACATTTTTATGCAGTGTATGAAACCAAAGATTTGTAAAATGGGATTTTGTTATCTTAAATGGCAAACCGCGACAACGATCGCATGAAGACTGTCTACTGCAATACTTGTGAAAGGCTGTTTTAAAATAAATGATGGATTACAAAGCGTTCGTAAGGAGGACAGATTCAAGTTCTTCTTTTATTTTTCTGGGGGCAGGCTCTAACCTTTGTGCCTTTATGGCATATAAACCATACTGCGCGTTCAAGAACATTTTAATTCCTCCATTTGTTTGGCTCCTCAACGGGCTGCACTAAATAGAAACACCGAATGGATCATAACCTGTTTAAGTAAAATAGCCGCTTTACTCTCATGAAAATTTTTAATAACAAAACGAGTGCAGGCTGCTTTCCTGCACTCGTGTAAAGCTTCACTTTCTTTTTTTAGATTTTAATTCAGTCGGAGGCTTTCGTGTTTTCCTGCGCGCGGCGTCCCGTTCAAATGCTTCTCTTGCCTTAACGAATAGCATGTTCATGATGATGGCCTCCTTTATTCTTTCTCCTATTCCTTTATCCGCTCCTTCGTTGAATAAAACTTATATATATATAATTCCATGCAGTTTGCATGTCTCCATTTCAGCGATGAATATTTCAAACAACCTTTATTTCTGACTGATAGATCCCCGAACAACCTCTGTCCTTTTTCAAGGGTCTTTTTTCCCATTTGTTTTCTTCCTTAGCACGCCCTATTGACGGATGATCATAAACCGATTAAAATAAGTTTATAAAATCAATGGTTTTACTATGATTTAAAGGAGGGAAATAAAGGAATGTTATATATGATTGCCACAGGGCTGCTGTGCGGAGCTTTGCTTGGCTTTGTCATGCAAAGAGGGCGTTTCTGTCTTACCGGAGGATTTCGTGATATGTATTTAGCGAAAGATCATCGGATGTTTTACGCCCTTCTGATAGCCATTGCGGTCCAAAGCATCGGCGTATATGCACTCATTCAATTCGGTGTGTTTGAATTTTCGGCTGGGGGCTTTTCATGGCTGGCAACAATTATCGGTTCCTTTATTTTTGGAATAGGGATTGTACTTGCAGGGGGCTGTGCCACCGGGACCTGGTACCGTGCCGGGGAAGGGCTGCTCGGCAGCTGGATTGCCCTGTTTGGATATATGTTCATGAGTGCCGTGATGAAAACGGGCTTTTTGGCGCCTGTCGACCAATCGATGAAATCCGTTCAAACTTCATCGAATTCCATTGCAGAAACTACTGGGATTAATGTCTGGTTCTGGGTCGCCATCTTCACAGCAATTGTACTTTGGATTGTCGTAAGAGAATTAAAGAAACCAAAGGTTGCGATTCCTGCATTAAAACCGAAGCGGACCGGGCTGAGTCATTTACTGTTTGAAAAACGCTGGCACCCATTCTTTACTGCAGTGCTTGTCGGATTGATCGCATTACTGGCCTGGCCGCTTAGTGCAGGAACAGGACGGGTGTTTGGCCTGGGAATTACGACACCATCCGCCAATATCCTCCAGTTTTCTGTCACCGGGGATATGCAATATATTAATTGGGGAGTATTCCTTGTTCTGGGAATCTTTCTTGGTTCGTTTATTGCAGCTAAAGGAAGTAAAGAATTCCGCTTTCGGATGCCGGATGTAAAAACCGGGATCTCCAGTTTTATCGGCGGAAACCTGATGGGCTTTGGGGCAAGTCTCGCAGGCGGATGCTCCATTGGGAATGGTCTTGTCATGACGGCAATGATGACTTGGCAAGGCTGGATATCACTATTGTTTATTATTTTGGGTACATGGACAGCGTCGTATTTTGTTTTCGTCCGTCCGAGAACCAAAAAGAAAACAGTTGTATCCGATACAGCTGTCACTGCATAGGAGGTAAATAATATGACAACGACATTAGATGTAATGGGCCAGGTATGTCCTTTTCCGCTGGTTGAAGCAAAAGAGGCTATTGAAAAAATAGGAAAAGGCGACGAGTTAGTGATAAATTTCGACTGTACTCAAGCGACAGAAAGCATTCCGCGCTGGGCTGCGGAAGCAGGATATGAGGTTACGAATTTCGAGCAGCTCAGCGATGCTGCCTGGACGATTACGATCAAAAAATAAAAAAATAGAATAATTGTCATAAAACCGTCGGGTAGACGATAGCATGGTCAAGGGGATAATATTTGACCATGCTTTTTTTATGAAACTTTTTAGAGCCAGGCCCCGTATTCCGGAAAGGGGAAGAATAATTGGGGGATCAGATCAGGGGCACCCAAGCATCTTAAAAGTCGGTCTGTAGAAAAACATGGGTTTACCATCCCATGTTAATGAAAAATAGTTTGCCATAGATTTCAGCGCTTACCACAATTTTGTTTATCATGTTATCGGTTTCAGGACGTTTTACTCCTTTACTGAAATCCAAATGTATGGTTAAATAAATAAGTGTCAGTTTTTATGGATGGACATGAATGAATATAAACCTAAAAACCCAAGGCAGATCTATAACTTCTCTGTTTTGGCTTATTTTTTTAATATAGACGGGTCCTTGAAATGGTTGAGGTGAATGAAATGAAGGAATTTTTTACTAGGAAAACAGGATTTTTTACAGTAATGGTCGTCCTCTTTTGGCTAAAGAGTTATATTATTTATAATGTGGAATTTAACTTGGGTGTAAAAAATGGGATGCAAGAATTTCTTCTATTCTTCAACCCGTTAAACTCAGCGCTGATTTTTCTCGGCTTGGCTTTGTTTGCCAAAGGTAAAAGAATCGGCGTATGGATGATTTCCGTTTATACAACGTTGAGTTTTCTGCTGTATGCAAATGTTGTGTTT
The DNA here is from genome assembly GCF_042680885.1 of Siminovitchia sediminis. Classification (NCBI taxonomy): domain Bacteria; kingdom Bacillati; phylum Bacillota; class Bacilli; order Caryophanales; family Bacillaceae; genus Siminovitchia; species Siminovitchia sediminis. Next base: position 21,781 of record NZ_JBHUEO010000006.1, read on the forward strand.
TACCGTTTCAACAGCGATTTTATTACGATTCCTACATTAACACAGACAGACAACTTTGGGAGTCTCGGGGGAAGTATTGCTGATTTGACAGTATGGCATGACCTTTTCTATCTAATAGACATCATTATCATGATTGTCTACTTTATCAAGGTAAGAGGGTATTGGTCTGCGGAACGTATCCAACTTAGAAAGCCGCTGCTTGTCCTTGCTTCGGGTGTTGCTTTATTTGTTGTCAACCTGAGCTTGGCAGAAATTGACCGTCCCCAGCTTCTCCAACGGACATTTGACCGTAACTATATTGTTAAGTATCTGGGTGTTTATAACTTTACGATATACGATGCTGTTCAAAGCTTTAGGGCTTCCCAGCAACGGGTTTTGGCTTCCAGCGATGACTTGACAGAAGTGGAAAACTACACAAAAAGCAAGTACGCCCAGCCAAACCCCGAATACTTCGGAAAAGCTAAAGGGAAGAATATTATTAAAATACATTTGGAGTCCTTCCAGACCTTTTTGATAGATTATAAGCTGCATGGTGAAGAAGTTACTCCGTTCTTAAACAATTTGGTCCGTGATCCTGAATATACGTATTTTGATAACTTTTTCCATCAAACGGAGCAGGGGAAAACAGCGGATGCCGAGTTAATTATGGACAATTCACTGTATGGGCTGCCGCAAGGGTCCGCCTTCGTGGTTAGAGGTACGAACACTTACCAGGCATTGCCGGCTATATTAAATCAGCATGGTTATACCAGCGCTGTACTTCACGGGGATTACAAATCATTCTGGAACCGGGACGAAGTATATAAGCAGTTTGGTGTCGACCACTTTTTCGATGCGAGCTACTACAATATGACGGAAGAAAAAGTCATCGGTTATGGATTAAAAGATAAACCGTTCTTTAAAGAGTCTATTCCGATGCTTAAATCATTGAAAGAGCCGTTTTACGCTCATTTAATTTCAGTAACACATCACCATCCGTATTTACTTCATGAAGGTGATGAAACCATTGCTCCAGCGGAAACCGGAGATCCTTCGGTAGACAGGTATTTCCAAACGGCCCGCTATTTGGATGAAGCCTTAGAGCAATTCTTTCATGATCTAAAAGCGGAAGGTCTATATGAAGACTCAGTAATTTTGCTTTATGGAGATCACTATGGCATTTCTGATAATCATAACCGGGCTATGGCTGAATTAATCGGTGAAGAGATTACTCCATTGAAACATGCCGAACTGCAGAGAGTTCCACTACTGATTAGAATTCCGGGAGTAGAAGGCCAGGGAGTCAACCATGAATATGCAGGTCAAATTGACGTCATGCCGACACTGCTCCATTTACAAGGCATTAAAGCCCAAGATTATATAGTGATGGGAACCGACCTGTTTTCAAAAGACCATAAAGATTTCGTTCCATTCCGGAATGGTGACTTTATGACGGGAAAATTCAGCAAGGTTGGCGGCGTCTTTTATGATAACGCGACAAAAGAACCGATTGAAGAACCGACCGAAGAAATGAAAGAGCTCAATAGTATGGTCATGAGGGAACTTGAATTATCTGACAGGGTGCTGTACGGTGATTTGCTCCGTTTCTATACGCCTAATGAAAAGTGGACTCCTGTAGATCCCAAAAAATACTTTTACGGAAAACAAGAAGAGGAAGAAGCGCTCGATGAGGAAGAGCCTCATCAATAAATACACGGCAAAAAACACAGGTGAAAATGCCTGTGTTTTTTGTATGCCGATAGTAGACGTGCTATAATCTGTCTATGGATGAATGAAGGAGTGAAGATGATGGCTGTTGAAGTGTATTTAGTATTTGACGGGAATTGCAGGGAAGCGGTTGAGTTTTATGCAGAAGCATTTGATACGGCACCTCCGCAGATTATGACATTTGGAGAAGCACCGTCCAATCCTGACTATCCTGTTCCGGACGAAGCCAAAGACAGGGTAATGCATGCCAGGCTGACAATCGAGGGCAGCAACGTAATGTTTTCCGATACTTTTCCGGGATCGACGATAAAAAGTGGAAACAACATTACCCTTGCTGTGCTGAGCAGCGATATCGAAAAGCTGAAGTCAGCCTTTCACAAGCTTAGAGAAGGCGGCTCAGTGGAAATGGAGCTCCAGGAAACCTTTTGGAGTAAATGCTATGGCAAGCTCACAGACAAGTTTGGTATTGGCTGGCAAATAAGTCACGAAGAGTAGTTTGTTGACATGACTCAGGTGATTTCCCTGTGCCAGCTTGATAAAAAAGGGGCTTGAGGCCCTCTTTTCTACGACGAAGAACCCTTAGGCGACCGATTATTATGTAAATCAGAAATCGGATCCCCGGAGGAATTCCCGGGCACCCGTTTTCTGTATAATCCAAAAAAGGGATCACAGGATTAGTATCTCAGTTTTTGTTCACAAACCCGGAGTGATCTCCAGATTCCGGGATAACCTACGGGGTTCCTGGTTTCAAAAGTTTTTTATAGTGTTGTACCCGCTTCCTGCTGCTTCTTTTCTCCGGAAGCTTTTTCTGCTTTCTCTACATGTACTTTTCCTGAAAAGAAGGCAGCACCGCCACCCATATCTGCTACCCTGTCAGGCGTCAGGGCATTAACGAGGTATTCACTGCCACGGTTGTCTGCCCATAGGCCTTGGCTGACGACAACGCCTGGAAGGACCTGGTCACCGACAGAGGCTTTCATGCGGCACTCCCCTCGTTCGTTCCAGATTCTAACAACGGATCCACTCTGAATCCCGAGTTGTTCCGCATCTTTTTGATTCATAAACAATTGAGGTTCCTTTTCCAGCTTTGCATGTTTTGCATTATTTGAAAAGGTGGAATTTAAAAAGTTATGGTTTGGTCCCGGAACAAACAAAAAAGGGGCATTCTGTTCCTCCGCCAGTGGCACATGCGTTGGGAGAGCAGGGTGTCCGTCATGTTCCATTTTCTTCGAAAATAATTCTATTTTACCGCTGGGTGTGTTTAAGTTCTTCCAAAAGTCTTTTGTGTTTTTCGCTTTTATAAAACGGAATTCTTTTAATTGTTCCATATAGGTAGCGGGAAAATACGGATTATCCACATTGCTGATTGCCTGCTCGATCAATTCTTCATCGCTCGCCTTAAGCTCTGGCTCATCAAAACCCATAGCTTCAGCCAGCAGCCTAAATACATCTGCGTTCGATTTGCTATCCCCGTAAGGAGGAATGACCGGCTCCTGCAAATGCAGGTAATGATGAAAGGAGGAAGTATAAATATCCCTATTTTCAAAAGATGAAGTAGCCGGCAGTACAATGTCCGCATACTTTGCTGTTTCTGTAAGAAACAGATCATGGACCACGGTGAAAAGATCTTCTCTTTCTAACCCCTCCCGTACCTTTAAGGCATTCGGAGCCACAACAGCAGGGTTGCTGCAATAAACAAAAAGGGATCGGACAGGCTGCTCTGTTTGTTGCAAAGCTTCCGCAAGTTTGATCATATTGATTGTACGGGCGGGCTTTTGACGTAATTCCGGCCGTTGAAGAGCTCTGGAATTAATAGATAAAAAGTCTCCGTTGCCTTTTACGGCACCGCCTCCTTTTTTGGCCCATTGCCCTGTCAATGCCGGCAGGCATGAAATGGTCCGGACAATCATTCCTCCGTTATCATGATGCTGCGGTCCGTTTCCAATACGGATCATGGAAGGTGATGTTTCAGCATACATGCGGGCCAATTGATAAATATCGTCTACAGGAACACCGGTGATCTCGGAGACAAGCTGCGGGGGATACGATTGAACATGCGTTTCCAGCTCTTGATGTCCCACGGTGTATTCTTTAAGAAAGTCACGGTCCACTAAATTTTCCTTAAAAAGAATGTGCATCAGTCCCAACGCCAAGGCGCTGTCTGTTCCTGGAAGAATAGGGATAAACCAATCTGCCATGCGTCCTGTCTGGTTTTTGTGAACATCAATGACCACGATTTTTGCACCTTTTTTCCGTGCTTTCTGGGCAATCATCACCTGATGCATATTTGTGCTCACTGCATTGATTCCCCAAAAGATAAATAACCGCGTTTCATTCATGTCTTCCGGATCCGTTCCATAGCTTCCGCCCATGGTATAACTGTATCCAATTTTTCCTGCTGATGAACAAATCGACTGTTGGAGCTGGCTGGCCCCTAAGCGGTTAAAAAAACGCCGGTCCATCCCTTCAGAATGGATCTTTCCCATATTTCCATAAAAGCTGTATGGCAGGATGGATTCTGCTCCTTCTTCAGCAATCAACTCTTGCCAATGACGAGCAATGGTGTCAATCGCTTCATCCCAGCTAATTGGTTCAAAGGCCCCTTCTCCTTTCGGCCCCACACGTTTCAAAGGGGTTTGAAGTCTCTTTTTATCATATAAGCGCTCTCCCATATGACGGACTTTGTTGCAAATGCTTCCTTTGGTCACAGGATGGCTGGGGTCGCCATCAATTTTCACAATTTTTCCGTCTTTTTTATAGACAAGCAGTCCGCATTGATCAGGACAGTCCAATGAACAGACAGAAGGGACTACCCCATCTTTTATATGGATCCATGAATTCATTTTAGCACCCCTTATTAAAAAAATAATTTCATAGATTATACCATATCGTGAGGAATAATTTTTACTAATCTGGTTCTCCTGATTAGATTTTATTGATAATCAAGTGATTTGCGATTTTATGAAGTAAATACATCAATTGTTTTTTCGAACCATGGTAACTAAAAGCTGAATCTGATACACTCATTGTAAAAGAAAGCAGGGAATTTTCAGTAAGAAGGGGGGATATCATTGGATCATAACAATGACATTGAATCAGTCGAGAACCAGGTGCTCATAAAATCCTCTACCGGTCTGGAAGAGAATATTGCAGGGCTGTTATGTTACCTGGGAACCATTGTTACGGGAATTATTTTCTTTGCATTAGAAAAGAATAGCTCCTTTGTTAAATTTCACGCCATGCAGTCTATTGTCCTGTATGTATTTCTTTGGATTCTCGGCTTGGGAGTCGGGTATGTTCCTTTTGTCGGATGGCTTCTTAAAGCATTGTTTTCATTGATTGGTTTTATTTTATGGATCGTTCTTATGGTTAAGGCTTATCATCATGAGCAAACTAAATTGCCGATCGTCGGAGATATCACAGAAAACGTAATTACAAAATTTGAGAATAAGCAATCATAGCACTGTTTTTTCATATGCCTTATATCCTAATTTGATAGAAAAAACGAATAGGCAGAGCCATCAGGGATGCAGGTTGTACAGCGTGCACTATAACTAGCAGTCTAAGACATTTTTGGAACTGAAGCATGCCAAGAAAACGATTCAATTACATGAAAAGAGAGAAAGGTTGAGGGGGATGCGGGAAATTGCTTCAAGAGAAATGTTTGATGTCATTATTATTGGAGCCGGATTTGCAGGTTTAATTGCTGCCCGGGAACTGGAAATGCTGGGGCGTCGCGTATTGATCATAGAAGCCCGGGATCGTTTGGGAGGGCGGACATGGGTGGACCGTCGGCTGGGCTGTGATGTGGAGTTGGGAGGCACCTATGTACATTGGTACCAGCCTCATGTATGGAATGAACTTTCACGTTATCATCTCACTGTCGATGAGGCACCTCCGGCCAAAAAGGTTTTTTGGATAACAGATGGAAAGTTAAAGTCTGATACTATCGAAGGGTTTTCCGCTATTTTGCAGGACAGTTATGAACAAATCATTAAAGAAGCTGTTTCAAATGTGCCCAACCCGTTTGATGTATTAAGATCTGAAGCTGTCAAAAAAATGGATCATCTGTCCATTACGGATTTTTTGCTAAAGTTTCCACTGACTCAAGAACAACTGGATTTGATTTCTTGTTCCATAAGTATTGATTTCAATGGGCCGCTGGAAAAAGGAGCTGCTACACAAATGTTTCGGTGGTGGGCTTTTTCGCAAGGGGTTCGCTCAGCTTTTATTGATACGGTCGGACGTTATAAAATTAAGCAGGGCACAAAAGCATTAGTGAATGCGATTGCAGAAGATGTCAAGGCGGAGATCATCTTTTCTTCCATTGTTTCATTGGTCAAAAAAGAGAATACCCATATCGTTGTTCAGTCTGAAGACGGATCAAAGTATGATGGAAAAAGTGTGATTGTAACCGTTCCATTAAGTACTTTGGAAAAAATTCAATTTATCCCTGGTCTATCAGAGAATAAGCAAGCCTTTATAAAACAAAAACAGGTATCTGAAGGAGTAAAGGTATGGGCGAGGATCAAAGGGGAACTGGAACCATTTATGACATATGCACCTCCCGGGTACCCGCTGCAGTCTATTCATTTTGAAAAAACGGTAGAAGGTGATACCATAGTTGTTGGGTTTGGAGAAGATGCAAGTGTTTTATCACCCGATGATCGTGCTGCTGTAGAAAAGGCCATACAGGTATGGTTTCCGCAAGCCACTGTTATGGAATCCACCGGACATGACTGGGTACATGATGAGTTTTCTATGGAAACCTGGCCGATGCTGATGCCTAACCAGTTGACATCTTATATCGAAGACATGCGTCTTCCGGAGCATGGGGTCTTTTTGGCCGGCACCACGTATGCCAACGGGTGGGCTGGTTTTATCGATGGGGCGATTGAAAGTGGAATGGTTACGGGCAGAAAGGTGCACCAATATTTGAAGAAGGGTACAATATAAAAACTAAGATATTTTTTGAAACAAGGTGCCAAATCGTGTATTTTTTTGTTATAATGTTCTTTGTGTATTTGTAAATTACTTAAGGAGAGGTATCTTATGAGCAATATTGTAAAATCAGGCGAAGCAGCTCCAGTTGCCGGCACTTATGTTGAAGCCGGACATGGCGGCGGCAAAGTAAAAGGCGGCCAACGTGTTCAAGTTGAAAAAGGTGACACATTACCAGAGCTTAAACCTTATACAGTAACGATTACCCATAAAGGTGAAGAAAAAACAAAAGATCGTCAGCACGTATGGTTGTTGGAAAAGTAAAGTGTAAAAGGCACTTGGAATTTTATCTAATTCTGAGGGCCTTTTATTTTTTTAAATAAAATCGGGCTGAGGATGTCCCCATTGTCGATGAACCGCTGTCTATTACTAACTTCAGCAGGTAAAAGCTCCTGCTTTCATATTAGTGCTGCAACGGTATTAACTCATACTGCAGACTGATTTGAAGATGAATGTTCCAGTTAGTTGATCAAGCTTTTGAAGAGAGCAGGAGCGTACTATAAAAGGAGCCATTAAAAGCGATTTGGAATGATTAATAAAGAAGCAAATTAAATGTCCTTAGCTAGCTTAATCGTCTTCGTGTTTTCACGGATATGATGGGGAGTTGCTGCCTCTTTAGGCGCGCACTGGCTATATAAGAAAAAAACGGACGACCCGGGTCGTCCGTTCAGCTTGTAGAGAAAGTATATGTTTTTTTCTCTACAGGCTGTTTTTTTCTCTACAGGCTTTTTTATTTTACATTTAGACGACTTGTATCTAGATTTTTGTGTTTTTATTTTTAAGAAAAAGATT